>NZ_JBEXEA010000003.1:0-16843 GCF_040606035.1 Streptomyces sp. NPDC005483 | reverse complement strand
GGGCCGCCCGGCGTGGCCGCTTTGCGCCTGTGCGTCGTCACCGGGCCACGGTGTCTCGCCGGGGTAGGCCCGCGCCTCACCACCAGGCCACCCCGCCCCACCCTCATACGGCTGGGACCCACCGTCATACGACCCCGCCCCACCTTCGTACGACTGGGACGCACCCTCGTCGTACGCACCGGACCCGCCCTCGTACCCCCACTCCCCGCCCCCGGGCGCCCGCGCCCCGCCCTCATAAGCCCCCGTCTCACCTCCAGGCGCTACAGCCCCACCCCCGGACGCCTCGCCTCCACCCGCGTAAGCCCCACCGGCATGAGCCTCACCCGCATAAGCCTCACCCGCATAAGCCTCACCCGCATAAGCCCCACCCCCATACGGCCCCACCCCCCGCTCATACGGCCCGCCCCCACCCGCATACCCCTGGTCCCCAGCAAGCCCAGCCCCCTGCACCCCCACCGCCCCCGAAGCCGCCCCCGACCCCGCACCGAACCCCCCCACCCCGTCACCCAGTGCCAACCCCGCCGCCCCCGACCCCGCCGCCCCCGTCGCCCGCGCCAGCAACGCCCCCGCGGCTCCCGCGCCCGCCCCCCACAGCGCCCCGAGCAGCACCGCCATGCCGAGCTGCCCCCGCAGCCGGACCCCCGCGCCGAACGCGTCGAAGCCCAGCACCGACAGCGAGGCGTCCACCGACACCTCCGTCAGCCAGGCCAGCAGCGGCAACGCCAACGCGGTCGCGACCCCCAGCCGCAGCGCACACCGCCCCGCGAAACCAAGAGTTCCGGGATCCCGTACGGCCCCGGCCGTACCCCGCCCCGCGCCGGCCCCGCCCGCCACCCCCACCGGCGTGCGCACAGCGGTGAGCACGCCCGCCAGGAGCATCATCAGCGCCGCCGCCACCCCCAGCAGCCACACCCGCCCGTCCAGCTCCGCCAGGCGCCCCAGCGTCACCGACTGGGAGGAGTCCGAGTCGAGCAGGCGGTCCAGCGGGTCCGGGAGGAAGTTCGTCAGTACCCCTGTCGCCCGGCCGTCGAAGGGGACGAACAGGCCGACGGGGATGCCCAGCCACACCCCGTTCGGCGCCCCGAGCAGCGCCGCTCCCGCAATCCGCCTGGGGTGGTCGTCGCCGATCGCCGCGTACGCCGCCGCCGAGAGCCCCGCGGCCACCGCGACCAGCAGCACCGTCACGAGGGCGGACACGGCCGGCCGTACGACCCGGTGCACGGCCTCCCAGCCGCGAGGCAGCGGCGTACGACGGGACGCCAGCAGCGCGACCAGCAGGATCCCGGCCGACCAGCCGAGCCCGCCGAGCAGCGTCGGCGCGGTGTCCACGGTGAAGCCCACCGCGGCCTTCGCGTCGATGAGGCCGCCGATCCGGTCGGGCAGCAGTCCGCCGATGTCCCCGACATCCCCCAGCCCGGGGATGTCGAGACCGCCGCCACCTCCCGCGCCGGGAAGCTTGTCGAGCCCCAGCGCGCCCCCGTCGATCGTGATGACGTCGTGCCCCGCCCAGGCCAGCCCGCCCATCATCGCCGTGAAGAGCGCGACCACCGAGCCCGCGCGGGCGAGGAGTTCCGCCGGCGCGATCACCGCTCCGGCCCGCCGCAGGGACCGTAGGAAGAACCATGACAAAAGCACCGCACCGACCAGGCTGACGCCCAGTGGCGTGATCTCGATGGCGGTCGAGGCCTCCGCCCCCGTCAGCCCGAACGCGGACACGTCACCGGAGGGCGTCACCGAACCCCCCGCCGCAAGGGCCACCACAGCCGCGGTCATCGGACCCAGCGAGGCCGCGGAATCGGCCTCCAGCAGATGCAGACCGAGCGCGGCCGTACCCGCCATCCCGATCAACGCCCAGCTCACGGCGGCGACAGCGGACAGCAGGATGTCGCCCCACGGCAGCCGCACGCCGTGCTGCGTGGTCTCCGCGCTCATGGACGCACTCATGGACGCACTCATGGCAGACCCCCCGATCCGCGGCGCGGCCGAATCCGCGCTTGTCCCCCTCGCGTGGATTACCCACTCTCCGGGTCGGTTTCAACCCCGTCAACGGAACCGGCCGAAGCGCGCGAACGTGGTGTTCTCGGGGCTCGACTTTCGGTCAGGAGGGGGATCCTGAAATAGTTCCCGACGATGTTCGACATCCCTACACTCCCTGTGACGGGGGCAATTCGGGGGACTACTCAGTGGGGCTTGGAGTGCCGGAACTCGTACTGGAAGCGAATGGACGTACCTGGACGCTCGATCCGTCCAGGCCGTACAGCCTCGGACGCGATCCGCAGGGGGACATCGTGTTCGACGACGCCAGGGTGTCCTGGCGGCACGCCACGATCAGCTGGAGCGGGCGCAGTTGGGTCATCGAGGACCACAGCAGCACCAACGGCACGTTCGTGCAGGGCCGACGGATCCACGAGACGGAGATCGGCCCCGGCGCCGCCGTCCACCTCGGCAACGCGAACGACGGCCCGCTGCTGAGCCTCGCCGGCACCGCGGCTCCGGCCGCCCAGCCTCAGCCGTACGCCGCGCAGAGCGCGAACCCCGGCTGGGCCCAGCAGACACCGCAGCAGTCACCACACCAGGTCTCGCCACAGACACCACACCAGGCCCCGCAGCAGGCCGCACCGCAGGCCGCGCAGTCCGGCTGGCCACAGCCCCAGCAACAGCCGCGGTCGCACGCGCAGCCGTACTCCCACCAGCCGCCGCAGAAGATCCCGCAGCAGCAGGGCCCCGGCGCGGGCGCCGACGGGGGCGCGCCGCCGGTCTACGGCGACCGCAGCCCGACCACGTTCCACCAGTTCACCATCGGCCGCATCATGCGCATCGGCCGCGCCCTGGAGAACGACCTGGTCGTCTCCGACCTGCAGGTCTCCCGCAACCACGCCGAGTTCCACTCGATGCCCGACGGCCGCATGGAGATCCGCGACCTGGGCTCCCACAACGGCACGTACGTCAACGGCCAGCCGATCCCCAAGGGCGGCTCGACGATGCTCGGCGCGAGCGACATCGTCGGCGTCGGCCACTCCACGTTCCGGATCGTCGGCGACAGTCTGGAGGAGTTCGTCGACACCGGCGAGGTCTCCTTCTCCGCTCGCCACCTCACCGTCATGGTCGACGGCGGCAAGCAGATCCTCAAGGACGTCTCCTTCGGCGTCCCGGAGAAGTCCCTGATCGCGGTCATCGGACCGTCCGGTTCCGGCAAGTCGACCCTGCTCAAGGCGCTCACCGGCTACCGGCCCGCCAACCAGGGCGACGTCCTCTACGACAACCGCAACCTCTACAAGCAGTTCGCCGAGCTGCGCCAGCGCATCGGTCTGGTCCCGCAGGACGACATCCTGCACAAGGAGCTGACCGTCAAGAAGGCGCTCAAGTACGCGGCCAAACTCCGCTTCCCCGCCGACACCACGGGCGAGGAGCGCGAGCACCGCATCAACGAGGTGCTGCGCGAGCTGAAGCTCGACATCCACCGGGAGAAGAAGGTCACCGCCCTCTCCGGCGGCCAGCGCAAGCGCGTCTCCGTGGCCCTGGAGCTGCTCACCAAGCCGTCCCTGATCTTCCTCGACGAGCCGACCTCCGGCCTCGACCCGGGCATGGACCGCGATGTCATGCAGCTGCTGCGCGGCCTCGCCGACGACGGCCGTACGGTCCTCGTGGTCACCCATTCCGTGGCCGAGCTGGCCCTGTGCGACAAGCTCCTGGTGATGGCCCCGGGTGGCGCGGTCGCCTACTTCGGGCCGCCCGAGGAGGCACTGAACTTCTTCGGCTACGACACCTGGGCCGACGTCTTCTCCGCCTTCGAGAACTACCGCGACTACGACTGGGCCGGTCGCTGGAAGGGCTCGCAGCACTACCAGATGTACGCCGCGGACATAGACGCCGTTGCGCCGCAGTCCGTACAGATGCCTCCGATGCAGGGCATGAAGCCGCCCAAGCCGCAGCGCTGGACGGGTCAGTTCGGGACACTCGTGCGCCGCTATGTGTCGGTCATCGCCTCCGACAAGGGCTTCCTGGCCCTGACGGTGATCCTGCCGCTCGTCCTCGGCTCGGTGAGCCTGCTCATCGACTTCGGCGACAATCTGCTGCCCAAGCCGGTCGACCCCAGGACCAAGCTTCCCGAGCCGAACAGCACGGCCACCACGGTCCTGCTGATCCTCGCGGTCGGCGCCTGCTTCGCCGGTGCGGCCAACTCCGTCCGTGAGCTGATCAAGGAACGGGTGATCTACGAGCGGGAGCGCGCCACCGGCCTGTCCCGCTCGGCGTACCTGATGTCCAAGGTGGTCGTACTGGGCGTGATCACCATCCTGCAGGGGCTGATGGTCGGCGTCATCGGCTTCGCCAGCCGCGGACTGCCGAACGAGGGACTGGTCCTCGGCAACGCCACCCTCGCCGAGCTGTGCCTGCCGATCATGGGGCTCGGGTTCACCTCGATGATGTTCGGGCTGATCATCTCCGCGCTCGTGAAGACCTCCGAGAAGACCATGCCGTTGCTGGTCATGTTCGCGATCGTCCAGGTCGTCTTCACCGGCTGTCTGTTCACCCTGCACGGCACCATCGGCGTCAACGAGCTCTCGTACCTGATGCCGTCGCGCTGGGCGGTCGCCGCCGCGGGCGCCACGCTGGACTTCAACCAGGTCAACCCGCCCGTCAAACCCGGCGACACGACCGACCCGCTGTGGGACCACACGGTCAGCACCTGGGGCCTGAACATGATCGCCCTCATCGCCATCGGCGTCGTCTGCGGGTTCCTCGTCTCCCGCTTCCTGCGTCGCCACGAGCCCGAGGTCATGCGCAAGTGATCACTGTCGTACGACGGTGAAGGGCGGCACCCCGACAGGGGTGCCGCCCTTTTGCGTACGAGAGGTCCGCGCGACCTCAGTACGCGCTGTTGACGTTGTCCATCGAGCCGTACCTGTCGGCCGCGTAGTTCGCGGCGGCGGTGATGTTGGCGACCGGGTCGTAGATGTTCCAGGACGTGCCCGCGACGTGGTACGCCCGGAACGTCGGCGGGATGACCTGGAGCAGCCCCTTCGACGGGATGCCGTTGATGGCGTTGATGTCCCAGTTGTTGATCGCGTTCGGGTTGCCCGAGGACTCCCGGATGATGTTGCGGTACAGACCGTTGTAGCTGCCCGGGATGCCCTTGGACTTCATGATGTCCAGGGACTGCTTGATCCAGCCGTCCAGGTTGTTGGCGTAGCTTCGGTGCACCGCGGCCTTGAGCTTGGCGCGGTGCGCGGCCCGGCTCGCGGCCTCCTTGGCCTTGCGCGCATGCGCGGCCTTCTTGGCGGCGGCCGCGGCGGCCTTCTTCTTCGCGGCGGCCGCGGCCTTGGCCTTCGCCTTTGCCTTGGCCTTCGCCGCAGCCTCTGCCTTCGCCTTCGCCGCGGCGGCCTGGCCCTGCAGGGCCTTGGCGGCGAGCTGCTCGCTGACGTCCGCGTGGAGGCCCTTGAGCTGCTCGGAGGAGTACTTCACGGGGGCCGAGTAGGTGGCCGCCTCGGAGGTGGTGGTCTCCGCGTTGCCGGGCACCGCGCTGAAGGCGACGGCGGCGGCGCCGAGCGTGGCGACACCGGCAACGGCGATCTTGTGGCGCTTGCTCAGCGCGCGACGATGACCACGGGTGAAAGGGTTCTTGGGCATGCGGGATGGACCTCTTCGAATAGCGCGGAGGTCGCTCGCTGTCCGAACGGTGGACACGGGTGCTTCTGCACAAACGCCGCGGTCGAAACCCGCGGCGCTGAGCGACGTTGGCAATTCTTAGCTGGCGCAAAACATCCCGGCAAAGGTGTGACGTACGATCCCGGGTAGTGGACCGGGGGAGGGCAAATCGGGACAGACTAGAACGTCTTTCCCGTTCATCAGGGAACCCTTTGTCTCCTATTTCGCTTCGTACGTGATCTGCGCCCTATGTGCGGGCTCACATCGTCCGCGCGGAGGTCTCACCGGCAGTTGCGGGCGCAATGCTCTACGTGAGGATCCTCCTTGGGGAGCAGGAGGTGTACGTCCCCGAACTCGTGCCACAGGTACCGCCGGCGCAGCGCCTCCGCGTAGCCGCGGTCGATCGCCGCCCGCCCCGCCACCGCCTCCAGCATCAGCAGATGCGAGGCCTCCGGCTCGTGCAGCCCGGTCAGCAGCCCGTCCATCACCCGCACCCCGCGCTCCGGAGTCACGACGAGATCCGTCCACCCCTCACGCGCGCGTACGACCCCGTCGGCACCGGCGGCCGACTCCACGGCCCGCACGGCCGTCGTCCCTACGGCGACCACCCGACCGTCGCCGGCCTTCACCGCGTTGATCAGCCGCGCGGAGGCCTCAGGCACCGAGAACCGCTCCGGATACGGCGGCTCGTGCGCCTCCGCCGAGGCCACCCCGGTGTGCAGCGTCACCGGAGCGAACTGCACCCCCCGGCTCACCAGCTCCGCCACCAGTCGCGCGGTGAAGGGCCGCGCCGCACTGGGCATCTCCGCACTGCCCGACCCGTCGCGCGACGGCAGCGCGAACACCGTCTGGTAGACGGACAACGGCTGGTCCCGCTCCGTATAGGTGTAACGGATGGGCCGCCCGTGCTCCCGCAGCAGCCCTAGGACCCCCCCGCCGCACACCCGCGCCCACCACAGCCGCCCGCTCACCGCCTCCTCCAGGACCAGTCGCCCGCCCCCGGGCAGCCGCACCACCGTCCCCGTGGGCCCGCCCGCACGCGCACGCGTGGTGCCTTTCCCGTCCGGATCCCGCAGTTCGACCGCCCACCGGCCGTCGTCCCCGCGCGTGGAGAAGTGCACCACCACACGCGCATGCCCGAGCCGGCCGTCGACGGCCGCGGCCAGCGTGGGGGAGGTGTTCACGACGAGCAGGTCCCCGGCCCGCAGCAGCCGCGGAAGCTCGCCGAAGGAATGGTGCGACACCTCCGTGCCCCGCGACACCAGCAGCCGTACGGCGTCCCGGTCGAGACCCGGCCCGCGCTGCTCTGCCGGCACCCGCGCCGACAGTTCCTCCGGCACCCGCACCGCGAGTGTCATCGTCCCTCCAGCAGCGACGGAGCCCCGTACCGCCCGCTCGCCGGCCGCTCGTCCAGCAACCGCAGAAACGCCGGAACCACACTCGCCGGCTCCGGCCGCGGGTCCGTGTCGTCCGGTACGGCCGCCGCGTACAGGTCCGTCGCCATGTCCCCGGGATCGACGGCCCACACCCGCAGCCGCGGCTCTTCCTCGCCCAGCACTGCCGCGAGGTGGTCCAGGGCGGCCTTCGACGCCCCGTAGCCGCCCCACGCCTCGTACGCCTCGGCGGCGGCGTCCGAACTGACCGCGATCACCGCGCCGGCCCGTGACGCCCGCAGCAGCGGCAGCGCCTCCTGGACCAGGCCCAGCGCGGCCACGACGTTCACCTCCAGCGCACGGCGCAGCCCCTCCAGGGGCAGCCCCTCAAGGCGGGCCAGCGGCTCGGCACCCAGCGCGCTCGCGTTGTTCACCAGCAGATCGACGCCCCCGAGCCGCCAGGCCGCGGCGACCAGCTCGGAGCGGTGCGCCGGGTCCGTGACGTCCCCGGGCAGGGCCGTCACCCGGGTCCCGTGCCCGGCGAGCGCGGCCGCCGTCTCCTGAAGGACCTCCGCCGTCCTCGCGTCGAGCACCAGGTCCCAGCCCCGCTCGGCCAACGCTTCGGCGAGCGCCCGCCCCAGCCCCTTCGAGGCCCCCGTGATGATCGCTACCGGCATGACACCCGTCCCCTCGTCCTCCGCGCCGCCTGATCGGCGTGCTCCCAACGTAGGAACGGGGTCCTCCCGGCCGCCTCGGACGCGGGCCGCAAAGCGGCGAGGCCCTTCGCCCTAGGTCGTCCGCCCTAGTCGGAGGCCGTCACAGGTCCGATCCGCGCTGTCACACCCCGCCCGTACTCTGAGGACATGAGTCAAGGCCCCCGGTCCGGCCTCGCCGCGGTGAGTTCCGCGCTGCTGGCCATGAGCAGGCACCTCGAGGTGCGCGACGTCCTCAAGACGATCGTCGCCTCGGCCCGCGAACTGCTCGACGCGCAGTACGCCGCCCTCGGCGTCCCGGACGACCACGGCGGCTTCGCCCAGTTCGTGGTCGACGGTGTCAGCGACGCGCAGTGGAAGGCCATCGGCCCCCTCCCACGCCAGCACGGCATCCTCGCCGCGATGCTCCACGAGGCCACCCCCGAGCGCCTCGCCGACGTCCGCAAGGACCCCCGCTTCGAGGGCTGGCCGTCCGCCCACCCCGACCTGGTCGACTTCCTGGGCCTGCCGATCCGCGACGGCGACGAGGTCATCGGCGCCTTGTTCCTCGCCAACAAGAACTGCCCGAAACCGGAAGGCAGTTGCGGCTTCACCGAGGAGGACGAGGAACTGCTCTCGATCCTCGCCCAGCACGCCGCGATCGCCCTCACCAACGCCCGCCTCTACGAACGCAGCCGCGAGCTCACGATCGCCGAGGAGCGCTCCCGGCTCGCCCACGAACTGCACGACGCGGTCAGCCAGAAGCTCTTCTCCCTGCGCCTGACAGCCCAGGCCGCCGCCGCCCTCGTCGACCGCGACCCGTCCCGCGCCAAGGGCGAGCTGCACCAGGTGGCCGTGCTCGCCGCCGAGGCCGCCGACGAACTGCGCGCCGCCGTGGTCGAGTTGCGCCCCGCCGCCCTGGACGAGGACGGACTGACCGCCACCCTGCGCACCCACGTCCAGGTCCTGGACCGCGCCCACACCGCGCGCGTGACCTTCGCCGCCCGTAGCTTCCGCGCGCTGCCCGCCGCCCAGGAGGAGGCCATGCTGCGCGTCGCCCAGGAGGCCCTGCACAACGCGCTGCGGCACTCGGGCGCGGCCCATGTCGACGTGACGGTGGACCGGTGCGGCAGCGGAGCCGTGCTGCGTGTGACGGACGACGGCAGCGGTTTCGAACCGAAGGCGATCCGTCGCGCGGGACGCCACCTCGGCCTGGTCTCCATGCGGGACCGCACCAACGGGGTCGGCGGCACGCTGACCGTCGAATCGGCGCCCGGCAAGGGCACCACGATCGAGATGGAGGTCCCCGGTGGCTGACGCGATCAAGGTCCTGCTCGTCGACGACCACCAGGTCGTCCGCCGGGGCCTGCGCACCTTCCTCGAAGTGCAGGACGACATAGAGGTCGTGGGCGAGGCGGCCGACGGCGCCGAGGGCGTCGAGCGCGCGGAGGAACTCAAGCCCGACATCGTCCTCATGGACGTCAAGATGCCGGGCATGGACGGCATCGACGCCCTGCGCAAGCTCCGCGAACTGAACAACCCCGCGCGCGTGCTGATCGTCACCAGCTTCACCGAACAGCGCACCGTGGTCCCGGCCCTGCGCGCCGGCGCCGCCGGCTACGTCTACAAGGACATCGACCCCGACGCCCTCGCCGGAGCCATCCGCTCCGTCCACGCCGGCCACATCCTGCTCCAACCCGAGGTCGCGGGCGCCCTGTTGTCCCAGGAGGAGAACAACTCCGGTCAGGGCAGAGGAGGTTCGCTCACCGAGCGGGAGCGTGAAGTGCTCGGGCTGATCGCGGACGGCCGCTCCAACCGGGAGATCGCCCGGGCGCTGGTCCTCTCCGAGAAGACCGTCAAGACGCATGTCTCGAACATCCTGATGAAACTCGACCTGGCGGACCGGACACAGGCGGCACTATGGGCGGTTCGTCACGGAGTGGCCGGTTGATCCACTCGGCGCACGGCAATACGGAGGGTTCCGCTCCGGAGTGAGATTCATACCGTCGTGGGAATGTCCCCCGAATGGCGCATCCTTCGTGGGCGTCCGCCGTTCTCCAGTGCGTGCTGCGGCGACTGCCGCGGCAATCGCTAGGGAGGGCTTAGAAGTGAAGAACCTGAAGAAGGCAGCGGCCGTGACGATCGTGGCCGGAGGGCTGATCGCCGCCGGTGCCGGTATGGCCTCCGCCACCGACGGCTCGCACGCCGACGGCCACGCCGTGGGATCGCCCGGCGTCGTCTCGGGCAACCTCGTCCAGGCCCCGGTGCACGTCCCGGTGAACGCGGTCGGCAACAGCGTGAACGTCATCGGTGTGCTGAACCCCGCCTTCGGCAACCTCGGCCTCAACCGCTGACCTTCTCGCCGAGCGGCAGTGACTTCGGTTTCCCGGGTGCGTCCCGCACCCGGGAGGCCGGTCCGTCTGCCGCGCGAACGATCCGAACCGTGACGTCACCGGCGTTGGCTGGGGAAGTTCCCCATACCCCAGCGCCCCCTGGCCCGGGGCCGCGCACCCACACCCGCCCGGTTTCACGCCGGTCACCGCGCCCCGCGCTCCAATTCCTCCACGTACGCGTTGTAGGCAGCCACCTGCGCCCGCCGCCCCGTCCGCTCCACCGGCCGCAACGCCTCCCCCCGAGCCCGCATCTCGGCGGAGCTCACCGCACCCCCGTGCCCGTTCTCATAGGCCAGCGACACCAGCAGCCCCACCCGCTGGGCAAGCTCCAGCACCCGCACCGCCCGCGGCGGATACCCCGGCGCCAGTACCTCCCGCCCCCGCTCGGCCCGAGCCCGGTACGCCCCGAGCGCCGCCTCCGCCACCGGCCCCGACGCGGCCACATCCAGCCGCGACAACACCTCCGTCGCCTCCCGCAGCGCCTCCGCGAGCTCCCGCTCGGCCTCGCCCAACGAGGGAACGTCCGCCGGCGGAGCCTCCCGCACCGGCAGCACCTGCCACATCACCTCGACATGCACATCACCCGCGGGCCCGGCCTCGTACACCTCCGGCACCAGGCCCAGCGCGGCGCCGTGACAGACCACCGCCTCCTCCGCCTCCAGGGCCCGCGCGTTGAACTCCGGCGGCCCGCTCAGCCCCAGCGGATGCCCGGGCGCGGGCAGTGCGACCCGCAGTCCCGTCACGCCGAGCGACCGCAGCCGCCCCAGCGCCAGCGTGAGACCGACGGCCGCCGTCTCACCCGGCAGCCCCTCGACCCGGTGCACGGCATCGTCACCGACGATCGCCAGCACGGCGTCGTCCGGCGAGACAAGTCCGGCCAAAAGGCCGTTTCCCCAAGCGGCAAGGCGTCCAGAGCGCGGTTCCGAGAGCATGCCCCCAGCCTAAGGACCGGACCGCTGGACGGGAGCGGCCGACCGGTGGCGTAGATTTCATCGAGGGCTGCGCCCACAAGCGCGCACGCGCCAGCCGAGACGCCGACACCGGTCACACTGCAAGGGGAGACAACGCGCTCATGAGCGATGTTCTGGAGCTTCAGGACGTATCCGTGGTCCGGGAGGACCGGGCTCTGGTGGACCAGGTCTCCTGGTCGGTCAAGGAAGGCGAGCGCTGGGTCATCCTCGGCCCCAACGGCGCCGGCAAGACCACGCTCCTGAACCTCGCGTCCAGCTATCTCTACCCCAGCAAGGGCACCGCCACCATCCTCGGCGAGACCCTCGGCAAGCCCGGCACCGACGTCTTCGAACTGCGCCCGCGCATCGGCATGGCCGGCATCGCCATGGCCGACAAGCTCCCCAAGCGCCAGACCGTCCTGGAGACCGTGCTGACCGCGGCGTACGGCATGACCGCCGGCTGGCAGGAGGAGTACGAGGACATCGACGAGCAGCGCGCCCGCGCCTTCCTCGACCGCCTCGGCATGAGCGACTACCTGGACCGGAAGTTCGGCACTCTCTCCGAGGGCGAGCGCAAGCGCACCCTCATCGCCCGCGCCCTGATGACCGACCCCGAGCTCCTGCTCCTCGACGAGCCCGCCGCCGGCCTCGACCTCGGCGGCCGCGAGGACCTGGTCCGCCGCCTCGGCCGCCTCGCCCGCGACCCGATCGCCCCCTCGATGCTCATGGTGACCCACCACGTCGAGGAGATCGCCCCCGGCTTCACCCACGTCCTTATGATCCGCCAGGGCAGGGTGCTCGCCGCGGGCCCCCTGGAGCTCGAACTCACCTCCCGCAACCTCTCCATGTGCTTCGGCCTCCCCCTGGTCGTCGAGCAGGTCGGCGAGCGCTGGACCGCACAGGGCCTGCCGCTGTCGTGATCGTGTGAAGTCCCCGCAAAAACAAGGGCAATAAGCCCCTCCCCGCCCCATCGCGCCCTGTCCGCAGGGGTACCCCCGGACCTACCATGACCATGTGAACGACATCGACGCATGGGTGTGGTGGCTCGTCGGCGCGGCAGCGCTCGGAATCCCGCTCGTGGTGACCGCGATGCCGGAATTCGGCATGCTCGCCCTGGGCGCCGCCGCAGCGGCGATCGCGGCCGGACTCGGCGGTGACATCGTCGTCCAGGTGCTCGTCTTCGCCGTCGTCTCGGTGGCCCTCATCGCCGTCGTACGGCCCATCGCGACCCGGCATCGCTCCCAGCGGCCCCAACTCGTCACGGGCATCGACGCGTTGAAGGGCAAACAGGCCGTCGTCCTGGAGCGCGTCGACAGCGCGGGTGGCCGGATCAAGCTCGCCGGAGAGGTCTGGTCGGCCCGCTCTCTCGACACCGGCCGTGCCTACGACGTAGGCCAGGAAGTGGACGTCGTGGACATCGAGGGAGCCACGGCGATTGTCATGTGACCTCGCAGGATGCAACTGAACCGAACGCACCACGAGTCACACGACGGTCTGTCAGACTCGACCAGCAAGATCTTCAACAACCATAAGATCTTCCGAAAACGCCGAGGCGGAGAAGGGCACGGGGAGCACGATGGAACCGGTCATCATCGTCTTGATCATTCTGGTGGTGTTGGTCTTCATCGCCCTGATCAAGACGATCCAGGTCATCCCACAGGCCAGTGCGGCCATCGTGGAGCGCTTCGGCCGCTACACGCGGACACTCAACGCGGGACTCAACATCGTCGTCCCCTTCATAGACACCATCCGCAACCGCATCGACCTGCGTGAACAGGTCGTGCCGTTCCCGCCGCAGCCGGTGATCACCCAGGACAACCTGGTCGTGAACATCGACACGGTCATCTACTACCAGGTGACCGACGCCCGGGCCGCGACCTACGAAGTGGCCAGCTACATCCAGGCGATCGAGCAGCTCACCGTCACCACGCTCCGCAACATCATCGGTGGCATGGACCTGGAGCGCACCCTGACCTCCCGCGAGGAGATCAACGCGGCCCTGCGCGGCGTCCTCGACGAGGCCACCGGCAAGTGGGGCATCCGGGTAAACCGCGTCGAACTCAAGGCAATTGAGCCGCCGACCTCCATCCAGGACTCGATGGAGAAGCAGATGCGCGCCGACCGCGACAAGCGCGCCGCGATCCTCACCGCCGAAGGTACGCGCCAGGCCGCCATCCTCACCGCCGAGGGTGAGAAGCAGTCCCAGATCCTGCGCGCCGAGGGTGAGGCCAAGGCGGCCGCCCTGCGCGCGGAAGGCGAAGCCCAGGCCGTCCGCACGGTCTTCGAGGCGATCCACGCCGGAGACCCGGACCAGAAGCTCCTCTCCTACCAGTACCTCCAGATGCTCCCGAAGATCGCCGAGGGCGATGCCAACAAGCTCTGGATCGTCCCCAGCGAAATCGGCGACGCCCTCAAGGGCCTCTCCGGAGCCATGGGCAACTTCGGCAACTTCGGCGGCGGTTCAGGCGGAGGCAACGGCGGCTCGGAGCGCCGGGAGACTCCGAAGATCGACTGACAGCCCTTAAAAACAAGGTTCCCCGCACCCACCCAGGGGCGCGGGGAACTGCGCGACAAGCCACAACCAACCCGCAGTCGCAACGCAATCGATCCCGGCAGACGACTAGGCGGCCTCTCCAGCCAGCCAATCAGGCAGCGCAGAGAAGTCCTCGTGGCCCAACGACAACAGCATCGCGTCCGCCGGAGTCGGCTCGAACGGCTCCCGCAGCAACGGCATCCCCGCCTCCGCCGGAGTCCGGTTCGCCTTGCGGTGGTTGTCCTCGGCACAAGAGGCCACCGTGTTCAGCCAGGTGTCCTGACCACCCTGGGACCGCGGCACCACGTGGTCCACGGTCGTCGCCCGCCGCCCGCAGTACGCGCACCTGTGCCGGTCACGCACCAGAACACCCCGCCGCGACCACGGGGCTTGTCTTCGGAAGGGCACCCGCACATACCTGCACAGCCTGATCACCCGGGGCGCCGGTATGTCGACCGCGGCTCCGCGCATGCGCAGTTCGGGGTGGGACTGCTCGACGACGGCCTTGTCCTGCAGCACCAGAACGACGGCACGGTTCAACGTCACCGTCGACAGCGGCTCGAAGCTCGCGTTCAGTACCAGCGTGTCCCGCATGTCAGCCCACCTCCCATGTGCACCGTCCCACCCCCTGGCGGGCTTGGGCTTGGATCAACTCTGGCCGGGCACGCCGAGATGGACAACGCAATAAAAAGTGCCCGCCCCTGATCAATTCCAAGACCAGAGGCGGGCAAACGCTCGATGAACGTCAGTCTTCGGCGGGCACCTCGTACTCACCGATCAACTGGGCGCGCGCGATCGCGTGGAAGCGCAGGTTGAAGCCCACAAAGGCAGGAGAGGCATCCGAATCCGGACCGAGCTTCTCCTGGTCCACCGCGTACACGGTGAAGACGTACCGGTGCGGCCCGTCCCCGGCCGGCGGAGCGGCCCCACCGAAGTCCTTCGACCCGTAGTCGTTCCGCGCGTGTACGGCACCCTCCGGCAGCCCCTCGAACTTGCCGCTGCCCGCACCGACCGGCAACTCCGTCACCGAGGCCGGAATGTCGAACACGACCCAGTGCCAGAACCCGCTGCCCGTGGGCGCGTCAGGGTCGTAGCAGGTCACGGCGAAGCTCTTGGTCTCCGGCGGGAAGCCCTCCCAGCGCAGCTGCGGAGAGGTGTTGCCGGCCGCGTAGACCTGAGCATCCTTGAGCGTGCCGCCCTCCCGCACGTCCTCGCTCGTCACCGTGAACGACGGCACGGGCGGATGGAAGTCATGGGGGAGCGGCCGCCGGTTGAGCTCGGTCACCTCGGTACCTCCTGATCGATTACCGGAATCAGCAGTTCCGAGCCTAGAACCAGTTGCGCTTGCTGCCGACCTCGGACAGCCACTGGTTGAGGTACCCGGCCCAGTCGGTGCTCTGGTAGTCGTGCAGCCCCACCTGGAAGGACCGGAAGGTGTCACTGCCCTCGCTGAACAGCCCCGGCTTCTTGTCCATCTCCAGTACGACGTCCATCGCGTTGCCGTCCGCGACGAAGCTCAACTCGACCTGGTTGAGCCCGCGGTACTGCTGCGGCGGGAAGAACTCGATCTCCTGGTAGAACGGCAGCTGCTGCCGCGTCCCACGGATGTGACCGCGCTCCAGGTCCGCGTTCTTGAAGCGGAAGCCCAACTGCATGAAGGCGTCCAGGATCGCCTTCTGCGCGGGCAGCGGATGCACGTTGACGGGGTCGAGGTCACCGGAGTCCACGGCACGCGAGATCGCCAGCTCGGTCGTCACGCCGACGTTCATACCGCGCAGCGTCTGACCGTCGATCGTCGTGATCGGCGTCTCCCAAGGGATTTCCAGACCGAACGGCACCGCGTGCACCGCGTTCGCCTGCAGCGTGAAGGCACCGCCGAGCGAGACCTTCGTGAACTCGATGTCCTGCTTGTACTCCTGGTCGCCGCTCTCAACCTCGACCCTGGCCTGGAGACCGACCGACAGCCCCTCGATCTCCTGGTCGACGGACCCACCCTGGATCCGCACCTCGCCCTGGACGACACCACCGGGGACGACATTGACCTCGGTCAACACCGTCTCCACCGAAGCCCCACCGGCCCCCAGGCTCGCGAGCAGCTTCTTGAACGCCATGTCTCTCCTCTTAGAACGCGCGGATTCCTGATCCCTACAAACGCGATCCGGCCGTGGTCGGTTCCGCGCCATCACCCTGGCAAGCTGACGGACCCTTGACCACCCCTTGGCACACACCCGTCTGGACTACGCTCGTACGCCATGATCACGCCCCCGGACCGTACGCCACTGCCACGAGAGTTCTTCGACCGCCCTGTACTGGAAGTCGCCCCCGACCTCCTCGGCCGTACCCTCGTCCGCACGACCCCGGACGGTCCGATCGCGCTGCGCCTCACGGAGGTAGAGGCCTACGACGGTCCGAACGATCCCGGCTCCCACGCCTATCGCGGCCGCACGGCCCGCAACGACGTGATGTTCGGTCCGCCCGGGCATGTGTACGTCTACTTCACCTACGGCATGTGGTTCTGCATGAACCTGGTGTGCGGACCGGAAGGCCGGGCGAGCGCCGTCCTGCTCCGCGCCGGCGAGGTCCTCGAAGGCGCCGAGCTGGCCCGCAAACGTCGACTCTCGGCCCGAAATGACAAAGAACTGGCCAAAGGACCGGCCCGCCTGGCCACAGCCCTGGGTGTGGACCGAGCCCTGGACGGCACGGACGCGTGCGATCCGGGCGAGACCCCGTTGAAGGTGCTCACCGGCACCCCGGTCGCCTCCGACCAGGTATTCAACGGTCCGCGGACAGGGGTGGCCGGCGAGGGAGGTGTGCACCCCTGGCGGTACTGGGTTGCCGACGACCCGACAGTGAGCCCCTATCGGGCCCATGTCCCGAGGCGGCGCTCAAGTTGACTCGCTCTTGGAAGATGCGTAACGTGGCCCGAGCCGCTTGACCCGGTTACGGCGATCGCCAGCAGCCGAGAGCGGCCAAACCACTACCTACGACATCCCCTCAGCGGGGGCGATTTCGGCGTGCTCGCACGCCCGAATTCGAACTCGCGGAACTCGATTATGAGTTGCCGAGGGAATCGGCTAACGTAGTAAATGTCGAAAGGCCCCGCCGACAGGGAATCAGGCCCGAAAGGATCTGATAGAGTCGGAAACGCAAGACCGAAGGGAAAAGCCCGGAGGAAAGCCCGAGAGGGTGAGTACAAAGGAAGCGTCCGTTCCTTGAGAACTCAACAGCGTGCCAAAAATCAACGCCAGATATGTTG